>NZ_JCAQOF010000002.1:0-30486 GCF_041475775.2 Xanthomonas sp. NCPPB 2586
CAGCGCCTGCTTGCCGCCGTTATTGCTGGCGATGGCCACCACCTGCTCCGGGGTCAGGTTCAGGGGGGCACCCGTCAGTGCATTGCGCCATGCATGCACTGCCTCCACTGCGGTCACGCCGCCACGTTTTGCAATCTTGAGAAGTTGGCCTGTGTCCAACTGTAACGGTGGACCTCTCAACTCTCCCGCCACCGTGAGCAAGGCCTCCAGGGCGCGTGCGCCGGACCACTGTTTGCCGACGCCAACGATCGCTTCGTGTGTCGCCTCTGGCAACGCTGCGATCATGTCCTGATACTTGACAGCGACGGTCCCTAACGCTGCCGGGTGTTGGCTGAGCGCAACGATGTGCGCGTGTGTAAACCCATGGCCGACCAGTGCCTCGTGGTGCTGCGCCACTGTCGAACGAACCTTCGGTTTGATCTTCTCCTGTTGCTGCTGGCTGTAGCCGAGCGTGCGTAGATCCACCTGCGCGGCCGGCGAAGCGTCGGAGGGTTGCGCAGCACGTCGTCGCGGCGCCGGCTTGGCGCGCGGCGGCCGCGCGGCAGTGACAGCCACGCGCATGGTGGGTGGGGGGGCGTCGGCTGCCCGCAGACCCGATTGCACCTCATCCCACTCGCCTGTGGCAGCCTCTGTATGGTGAGCGCCGAAGGGAGGCAATGAATCAAAAAGCGATGTATTAAAAAGTGACGGATCGAACTGACGTAACAGGTCACTGAAGCTGTCCGCCGAGAACGCAGGTGAGGGGGCAGGGGGAGATGGCAGCCGGGTCCGGGACATCGTCCGCCGAGCGGGCAAGCCATCCAGGGGGCCGCCGGCAGGCGGAGACACCCCACGATCTGCAGTCGGCTGAACCCCATCGGGTTGGGGTCCGGACAGAAGCTCGCGGGCAGGACTTGGTGTGCGCGAACGAATGGGATCCATCAGGCATACCTCTTTACATGGTCGCCTCCAGACTAGCGGTCTGTGGTTCCTACATAGCTTCCGAGGCCGCATGGCAGTACACAACTTCGGGTGATCCTGGCAACCCTCGACGACCAGGGTGAGGCGCAGACATGAAGGCGATCACGGACCCGCATGGAGGATCGGCAGAAGGTTGTGAAAAATTTCTGTGCTGACAGCGAGTTAGCTCACTTTTGGCTGTTTTTTACACCAATCCCTGCCGACCCTCGAAATGGGCGATGTCATGATCGAGGCATCAAACATGGATGTTTGATAGTCGATCATTGGGAGCTGCGCTGCAAGCCCTATCGCGGCGAGGCCGCCAGCGCACATAACGCGAGATTCCACGCAGTGGCGCGCCTGCCAAGCGATAGGGCTTTTGCGTAGCCGGGCGGTAGAGCATTTGCTTGTCAGGGCGGTATGCAATTGCTATTGCATCGCCCGGGCGCATCCGTTAGAGTATTCACATCTGGATATATACGGAGCCTAGTAGTCACCTCTAGGTGTTCAGACGCCGCCACTGGTTCCAGGCCTACCGCCGGTTGATGGGAGCAATCCCTAAGGGCTTCCGCGAAACCCCCCGAAAGGGGGGTTTGTTTTTAGCGCCGCGGCGGCGGTCGGCGGACTGGCCTGCCGGTCGCGCGATTCAACAGCAGCCGCCACCCCTTAATGCGATCGTCCTTCTTGAACTTGTAGGGGTCGTTGTCGGCGTCTTCGTCGCGCACATAAGCGCTCTCAACGTAGATCCGAACTGCGCCCCGGCCTCGCGCCGCAACATTGAAATACACCTCGTATTGCGCGCCTGGTGGGTAGCCGGGAATCAGCTCCTGCAGCTCCATCGTCAGGAAATTGTCGCCATTGGTAAACAAGCAGGGGCGCTGATCGAGCGTCCGCATGATGTCGGGCAGGAGCGCTGAGGCTGCATAACGCGCGGGATGAAAACAGCGCCAGATCCGACGCTGGTCGATAACCAGGTCGTCGTGGCCTGCGTGGAAGACCAGCGCCGGCCCTTGCTTGGGCGGGCCCTTGCTGACGCAGTGCGAACTGAATTCCACGGATACAGACACCGCCACCGCCGCCCGGTCGGGCGTGGCAATGGTCACTTGGTAAGTGAATGGCTGCAGATGCGCCAGTGAAAATTGGGCATCGTCAATCCCGATAAATCCCTTGGCCAGATGATCCGGCCAGTACTTCTCCTTCATCGATACACGCCCTTCTTGCTCCAACACCGATTTACCCGGCAACAGAGTGCAGCCACAGCGCCGCTACCAGCAATGGATGACTCGGCATTGCCCCAGGGTTCGCCGCAATCTTTCAGATGTGCAGGCGTGCTTGCCGGCAAGCACGCGCGCGTACCAGCGCCAATCCTTCGTGGTCCCAGCCATGACTTCGGTGAGCCTACGCAAATCGGAGAGCTTCTCGCTAACCTTGATGACTCAGTACTGCAGGAGCTGGAAATGGGTCTATGCGTTTCGAAGCCGAGCGTGGCAGGGTCACCTGACCATTATGCAACTCACGCCCTAGAGCAAACCCCGCCCTCTACGCCTTCATCCTCCGAGGCGCCCATGTCACCCAGCCTGCATGGCTTGCCATCACTCGGGGCTCGCAGGGCGAGGCGGGCGGGCGCCGGGCCGACCCTACAGCCGCACGAAGTTCAGCAGGCGGCCTACCAGCTTGGTATGCGCCTCAACGACAGACCCATCGAAGATGCGCGCGACCGCCAACGCCTTGCCGACGCCACAGCGACGGTGCACGAGACACGACTCGCCTTGCACCTTGGACGAGGCAATGTCGATAGCGATCTGAGGCTCAGCAACGGACGGAGCGCCACCTACAGCGCTCTGTCCTACACCCTCAGTAGAAATGACCAGAATTCATGGGCAGGAAGCGCACTGGCTTTGGGGGCTGGCAACTGTGACGAGAACGCAGCGATCAATGCACGTCAACATGCCGTCCGCATGGAGGATGGCGGGCAGATGATGACCGTACGTGACTACGGGGTGCCCCACATCTACGCGCTTTACCAGCCACCAGGCGCGATAGAGGCGGAGGAGTCCGCGGTGGTCCTTGACTCGTGGTGCGATGGTCCAGCCGTGCGACTAGGGGATTCGCGCTGGGCCGAAACGTACCGAACGACCACCACTGTAGTTGAACGATTCGACAAGCCTGACGCAATCGAAGCGCTGGACAGGACAAACGGATTCAGAGCCGAGATCGAGGATCCGCAAACTACGCGGCATGCGTATGCGCGCGACCTGGGGGCAGTCTTTCTTGCTAACCATGCCAAGCATGCGCCGGGCTACATCTTTTCCTCGATGCCGGTCATCGCCCCGGATCTTGCCGAAGGCACGCGTCAAAGACTGCAAGAGTACTCACAAGGGACGCTTGAGGATTTAGCCGCCGATGCTGCGCGGCAAGCCTACGGGCTGGATGAAGCGCAGCCCATTTCGCCGCGCACGACAACAGCGATCCTGGAGGACGCAGAGCGACTGGACGCCTTGGGTCGCCCGCCCTTGAGTTGGTGAACTGTCCTCTGGTCGCGGATTCCACGCTTCTCCCTACATGAAGGTCCAATATAGTCAATTCCCATGACCTTGCGCGCAGTGAGCGGCCCACACACGCTTGACGGTGGTGACGCTCGCGCCTGCCAGGCGCGCAGTGTTGGCGATGGTCTCCCCACGACCGCGCAACGCGACGATGCGAGCATGTACGGCCGGATCGGCCGGGCGGCCACGGTATTTGTCTCTGGCCTTCGCCAGCTCAATGCCCTGACGCTGACGCTCGCGGCGGTCCTCGTAATCGTCGCGAGCGATCTGCAGGGCGATGCGCAACAACATGTCCTGCATAGATTCGAGCACGACCTTTGCCACACCTTTCGCCTCGGCCGCCACTTCGGAGAAATCGACGACGCCGGGAACGGCGAGGCGCGCACCCTTCGCGCGGATAGACGCTACCAGGCGCTCGGCTTCGACCAGTGGCAAGCGGCTGATCCGATCAATCTTCTCTGCAATGACCACTTCGCCCGATTGCAGATCCTCGATCATGCGCAGCAACTCAGGGCGATCGGCGCGCGCACCAGAAGCCTTCTCACGATAGACGCCGGCGACGTAGAAGCCGGCAGCTTTGGCCTCTTGGACGATCGCGGCCTGTCGCGTGAGGTCCTGGCCATCAGTACTGACGCGCTGGTAAATCCGAGCAACCTTGAAGGGTTCTGCAGGAGCGCGCGCCATCAAATGCCACTCGCCAGATCGGCGAGGGTAGGAATCACATCGGACATGGCGGCCTCCTGCGTGGCCTTTTTGGGTATACCTAAACGTACCATAGCATTTAGGGATGGTCCACTATTCTTTTGTGGACTTAAACGGACCACCTAAAATGGGCCAGCCTAAATGGACCATTCACGGCGCGATCAAAAGCGGGCGGGTTTGCAGAGGAGGGGAGGGCGGCTCCCTGTCGTCGGCGGGAGCGTTGTCCTCGGCCCTGAAGCCCCGCGTCTGCGGGTGAGGCGTTCTCCGTAGGGGGGTTCCCCCCTACACCCCGGATCGGGCACCTGGTCGTCGGCAGCGCCGGCGGCGACGGCCTGCACGTGGGCAGTGCCGGCGCAATTTATGCTTCAGTCAAAGGCTTGAGCGGTGCGGCCAGCGCTTGGCACACCTGGGAAAGCGGTGCTGCCAGGGGCAGGGCAGGGGGCGCGAAAACGCGGACGCGATCGCCGTCGATGACCAGCGAAAAAGGAATCGACTCGCCTAGTAGCGGTGAGGCAATCGGGATCTTCGGTGGATCCATGAAAAGTGCGGTGCGCAGCAGCGCGCCGTGCTTGTCGCGGTAATCGGCCAGGCCGCGGATCCTAGAGCCGATGCACGCGGCGAACGGACAATCCGGCGCTTGCGCCTCCAACGCGAAGCGGGCCAGGCCAGCGGCGTGCAGCTGCACGCCGTAGCGCCCAGTGGCGCATTCGGATAGCGCGGGATGCTCGATGAAGGTTGCCAGGTAGGCGACCGTCTCGACGGTCGCCACGTCTGCCGTCTGGCCGGCGCTGCCGGCGCTGCCGGCGTTGTTGTGGGCGACCAGACCGGCGATGGCCAGTAGGATCCCGCCTGCGGGAATCAGCACGCAGGCGGCCTTCAAGGGATCAGCGCGAACCGGGCGCGCTCGATCTTCTCTGCCGGCATGCCGGCGTCCGTCAAGACGCGCACGGCCACGTCGCTGGCCAGCTGGTAGGCGGCACGGGCCACACCTGCCAGCGCAATTCAGGCTTTGCCTGCTAGGGTTCATCGCATTTCGCCACTACGACCATGCCGGCGGTAATAGCCGCGATATCAAGCCTGACAAGTCCACCTTGGCCACCTTCTTCCCGCCAGAGTCCTGGAAGTACACCCGGCACCAGCTCCGGTGAATTCATGCTGCGTTCTCCCTGAATTGGACTCGCCCTAGTAGCTCGACTACGGGGCCACGGGTGCGTCAAAGCCATACCGCGCAAAGACCGCCGTCAAACCCTCGAAAAACACCTCTTGCCCGGTCTTACCCTCGGTCATCCGAAGCTCGACCAGACGCGCCCAGTCCTCTCGGCGCAGGCGCACGGTCATGGTGACGACGCCGCTTTCGTTGGTGCCACGGCGGCGCTTGCCCTGGACCTTTCCGCCTTCTGCTGGCTGGCTTGGGACCGCCCGAACCGCTGGCCTGGTCGCTGCCACCATCGGCTCATCGAAGCCAGCCGGCATCGCTTCGGCGGCCTGGCTATTGCGGGCGGCACGCTGGCCCAGCTTGCCCAATGGACTCTTGCTGCTCATGGTTTACCTCGTTACGTAATTGCGTGGATACGTTGTTAGCTTGTTAGCTCATTAGGCCGCTACTGGCGTCGCCGCCGGGAGCGCCGCGATTGCCGCGTCTATGTCCTTCCGCAGCTTCTTGATTTCAAACGCCCCCCTGCCCTTGGGGTCGAACTCAACCACGGACAGACCGTTGCCAATGGATCGCCGAAATGGCATCAGGTGGTGTACGACGGTCTCAAGCACCGGCAACCCGCCTTCCTCGATGGCCTGACGCATGGGTTCAACCTCGGCTGCCCGTAGCGGTGCGGCATTGATGACGGCCACGGCCGGCGTGCCGGCGGCGTCCAACATCCGGCGCACGGTTTCCAGCGTGCCGAGGTCCAGGGGGGACGGCTGGAACGGCACAACCGCAAGCGTGGCCAGGCGCAGGACGGGCACCAAGGCCGCCGAGGCATGGGGCGGCGTATCCACCAGCACCACGTCGTAACCATCACTCTCCGCATCTCGGAGGGCCGCGGCGATTTCCGCGCCGGGCACCCCGACCACGGTTATGTCCTGCGCGTCCCGCAGCCCCCCCCACATTTCGGCCGACCGCTGCGGATCCGTGTCGATCAGCGCGACTGACTTGCCCGCGCGTTGGTATTCCACGGCCAGGTGCAGGGCCAGGGTCGTTTTGCCCGCCCCTCCCTTCTGCGCCGCAATCACGATTATTTGCATGATTGACCTCATTAGTTAATTACGGAATTAGCCTTTAGCGTCGTTACGTAACGAATACTAGCATGACTTCATTACGTAATGAACGGATGGCGTAAGCACGTTTTTACTTCTTCCCTGCAGGCTCCAATCGCGCCAACAACGCCGCGTTTTGGGCCTCGGCAGCTTCCAGGCGCCCCACCAGACCCGCAGCCTTTTCCCTGGCCGCAGCAGCTTCGCTCCGCGCCCCAGCGACTTCCTGGCGAGCATCTTCCGCCTTGCGCTCGATTTCCCCAGCCCGCGCCTCTGCAACTGCCAGCCGCTGGCGAAGGTCCGCCGCTTCGGCCCGCGCGGCTACCTCTTTTGCGTATCTGCGTAATGACGTAAAAACGCAATCACGCAGCGAAATGCTTGTCCAGCTTCTCGGCGATTTCCCGCGCTACACCCTGCCAAGCGGCAGGCGACACAGGCCCGCCCTCCATGCTGGCTAGCGTCGCCGGATCCGCGTCAGCCACGGCACGCGAGTGCTTGGCCAAGGCGGCCATCCCGAACGCCTGGGCGAGCGCCCCGTACTGGGAGAACTCCATCAGTTCGGTCACAACTTCAACATTGGTCATCCTGCGCATAATAACTTCCTTACGTTGTTGCCTATTAACTCAATGACGTAATAACGCACTGAAAGGGATGTTCTGCAGTGTTTCGTAGCGCGGGCGCGCCGAAAAACGTCATCGTACAAACGAACAACGACGCTATAACGCTATAACGCAATTGCGTCATAGCGTCGTTACGTCATTCCTCGCCGAGCTGCATAATCGTGATTACCGGCTCGCCGGCGTCACCAGGTCCGATGTGCAGCTGCAGTTCGACCAGACGGGGGCGGATCCCCCTCCCTTCGCGCGGAACGCGGTAGACCGGGAACACAGCCCGGGAACCCTTGGCGTTGCGTGCCCCGTACACGCGGGCCATATAAACCACATCCCAAAGCCTGCCAGCCTCGTCCTGGCAGGCGTGCTTGCGGGCGTTGTCGGCCGCAGACCATTCCACGCAATCGGCCCAGACCGATCGGGTAAGCGCGACCGGAACTGTGAACCCAGCTTCCCGGCCGACTTCGGTCACATCGATCAACTCGCCATCTTCCAGCATGTCGGCGCGGGTGTAAGCGTGGATGAGGTCGGGATTGGTGGACATGGCGGCTTCTCCTCTTGACGTAGTGAAACAATAACGTTGTTACGTCATTACGTAAACGCGCAATAATGGAACAAAGCACTCTCACTTTTGCAACAACGATGCGGCGGGCGTCCTGCACCAGGTCGGCGCCGCCGGCGGCGGCGGCCACGGTGGATCTGCATGGCTATCGCCTGCGCTGCCGGCATCGAGCTGGCCAGCGCCAGTGCAGTGCGCTACCCCAGCGCCTCGCCTGCGGGCGACGTGCGCGGCCTGGCCAAGTCGGCACCAGGTCGGCGCCGCCGACGGCGGCCGGCGCGGTGGATCCGCGCAGCGATTCCCGGCGCGGCCTGCATCGAGCTGGCCAGCGCCAGCGCGCTAACTCAGCGCCACGCTTGCAGGGTGACGTGCACGGCCTAGCCGAACGGGCACTAGGTCGCCGCCCGCGCCCGGCCTCCGCGATAGGTCTCCGCGGTAGTCGCCAGCGGGCGGCGGCGTCGAGTTGGCCAGGCGTACCGGTGCCACCAGGGCCACGCCGCAGGCGATGTGCGCGGCCCGATTTGCCGATTAGGCAGGCTCCACGTGAAGCAACCGCTTTTGAAGGCTATGGCGCATGGATGCGCCGCTCTTGATTCCCAGCGGTGGAACCGCGCTCGGTTGCCATCCGAGTTCGATAACGCCATGACCTGGCCAACGCCGAGCCCCAGCCCTGAAAACCCGCTTTTCCAGGGGAGGGAGCCACCGCGCCGGTTCTATCGGCGCGGTGGGAGGGGCGTAGCCCCTCCTGGGGGTCGAAGTTGCGACCGTAGCGCCGTAGGCGCGGAGGGAGGACACGGGGGGCCGCAGGCCCCCGCAACTGGACAAGGCTTCCGACGCCGTCGGTGGCGCGTAGCGCCGGCGACACCTTTTAGCTTCTAAATCTTCTGCTGTCTGTGATTTCAACCGTAGGTTGACTGGGTGGCAGCCCAATTAAATGGGACAAATAAAGATACTTCTCCACAACAACTCCACCGCAATATCCACAGACCTGTGGATAACTGCGGTGCCGGGGGCAGATGCAGGGGGCAGGGGAGGGGAGGGCGATGCGCAGGGATGCGAAAAACAGGGCGAAAAGCGTCGTTTTCCAGTGCTTTTCGAGGCTACGGGTACGGGGTGCCCTGCCATCTGGCTATTTCAGTAGGGTGAGGATGTCGGCGATGTGCTGCGTGCCGTTCTTGCTGGCCACCGGTGGGTCGCCAGTGGCCGGCGGCGCGGCGCGCGCGGCTTTGCCTACGCTTCGGCCGCGGCTCGCTTCCTCACGCCGTTGCTGAGCGTCTACGAACGAGGCGGTCCCCTGGCCACGTGCCTGGTCCGCGTGCATGCGATCGCGCTTGAGTAGCCAGCTCGTCCCGGTCATGTCGCACAACCGTTGCAAATTCAGCCGGCGAACGGCCGCCTCGCTGCGCCATAGATTCCGGCCTTCCACGTCCGTGGAGTGCCGGCGTACCTGCTTGGTCGGGTAGGCCCAGCCCAAGCTCACCATCATGTCGAGCGCACGCCTGGCGCGGCGTAGATCGGCCTCGCCCTGAGCGCCGTAGGCAAGCTGGGCCAGGTCGGCCAGCGTGTACCGCTTCCAGGGGCCGCCGCCTGGGCGCGGCTTGCCAACGAAGCCGGTCCGAACGTCGGCCAGGTAGAGCAGGGCGACCGCCAGGGCAAGCAGTGATTCGGCGCCGTCTGCGCGCAGTGCTCGGACGCGCTGCAGGGCACGGTCGATCGGATAGCCGGCCACGATCACGGCATGGCGGATCCGCGTCCAGATTGATCCCTGGCGCAGTTCCAGGCCACGCACTAGCTCGGCACGGGTCGCATCGAGCACACCCGGCCGCCGCTTGCCGCCGCTCGGCCGATGCCACCGGACACGCTTGTGCGTCCTGCCGTGGCCGGCTGGCTCGGATTCGTCGTGGCCGATCGAGTCGGCCTTTAGGTCTGCCATGCCCCGCGCCTACTGGCGGCGGGGCAGGGTGTCGGGCGTGTTCGCCTTTTCATCCTTCCCTCTTGCACGGCATAGCCGGCGGAGGTAGGATTCGAGTCAGCTAGATCCGAATCTGCTGGTGATTCCGCCAGCACCTGTTGTGAAAAAACCGCCTCGCCAAAGGCGGTTTTTTCGTGTTCGGCCTACTGAAAGCCTTGGCTTTCGCCTGTTCAGGCGGCACACGCTGTCAAATCACCTTAAGTATCAGTCTTCTCTGAAACCTCGCATATCGTAAATTTCACTAGGCCGCGGCGCTGTCCAATTCACTCGCCGCCGGGTGGCAACAGTGGCCCTCGATTGGGGGGTGCCTTGAACGCCAGTTCCAGAACGGTTTCAACGCGGACCAGGCGTTCACGTGTTTCAACGCTTTCCGACGCGAGTTTGTCTACCAAACCGGCCAGCGTGGTGACGCGCTCGTTCATCACGATGACTTCGCGCAGCGCCTTCATCACGTCGGTCAAGGTGGTCATGGTGCGTTCGCCCGCTTGGCGCGGGCACGTGCTGCGGCCTCTGCAACGCTTAGGTCATGGGCGTGCGTATGCAGCCGCGAAAACACGCTATCGAGGGCACGATTGGCCTGCGCAGTGGACGCGCGCAGCTGCTCTAGCAGTGGTCCGAGATCCTCGCTCTCCAGCGCCTGGCGACGGATGTAGTCGCTGATGGTCAGCCCTGCGTGGCGGGCGCGCTGTTGGAGCGTGCGCTTTTGAGCCGGGGTCATCACGACGGTGATGCGCTCGGTGCCGTTGGCTTCGCGGGAGAGTGGGGCGGGCATGGTGGGCCTCCTATGTGGCGCATTTTTATCATAATCAGTGGGCAAACGTAAACGGGCCGCCCACGGCGACCCGCTTGGACCCCAAGATATGGGGGCGCATCAAGATTGAGGGTCGGCAGGGATTGATACAAAAAACAGCCAAATCTTGCCCAACCGCCTGATAATTGAAGAATTATCACTCCGGCTTCCGGCACTGCGCATGCCGTCTGGTTCGATGCGCCCATCGCCAGCGCCGCGCGACGCCTGACCGAGCTGGCCCGCGCGCATGCTGGACCGCGACCTCCACGTCTGGCGGTTTAGCGCTGGTCTCGCGCCATTTTATGAATTGTGATCGAGGACGAAGTAACGCGTTGCCGCAGAAGTAGCACTTCTCTAACGCGGCGATTACTTCCGATTTTGTGCGCCGCATATTTACTAAAATTTTACTGTAATTTAACTATCAAACCAGAAGAAAGACCATGAGAAAATTTAAATCGAAGTACATGCTTGGCGCCTGCATCGTTGGAAGCATCGTTAGCGCGGGTGCAGCGGCGCAGGTCGCTGCAATAAACAATACTGGCCGTGCCGAGGCTATGTCTGCATGGGAAACTACGCTCAAGCACGAGGCTCCGGCTATGGAGGGCTGCTTTAGCTCGACATTTCCGGACATGGGGTGGCAGGCGGTACGCTGTGGCGCACCGCCGAAGTTGGTCATGAAGCCACGACACGTTGCCAGCGGCAACGTTCGTACCACCACCGACAACCGTGTGCTCATCACCGGCAATGGCGATGACTACGCTGCACGCACGGGCAGGCTCACCCACTCAGCCGTCGGTTCGTTCCCGAGCGTAAGCGGCGTGACCACTGGGGTAGTCCAATACTCGCTGCAAATCAATACCGACAACGACAGCAACCCCGCCGCTTGCGCGCAGTTCGGTTTTTCTTCGTGCAAGACCTGGCAACAGTACGTCTACTCCAGCGACGCCGACGAAGACTCAAGTAATGGCTTTGACCCGGTCATCTTCATTGAAAGCTGGGTATATGCGGACAGTACCTCGGAATACGATGCGGCGGGTTGCCCGTCCGGCTGGGATGCTTACGAAGGCAACGCTTGCGTGATTAACAGCGAATCGGTGCGAGTGCCTCTGGTGCCAGTTTCGGGCATCGCTGGTGTCAAGCTGACCGGTTCTGCGACCTCGGGGGGCGTGGATACCGTGTCGTTTTCGGTGAACGGAAGGGCCTACAGCGTGAGTCAGCGCGCCTCTACGGTGGATATCAATAAGATCTGGCGCCTGACCGAATTCAACATCTTCGGCAACGGCGCCAGAACTCAGACGGTGTCGTTCAATCGCGGCTCGCACGTCACGGTAAACGTAGCCGTAAACGATGGTACGACAAATGCCCCGACTTGCCTGGGCAATGCCGGCAAGACGTTCGAGCAGAACAACCTGACGCGCGGTAGTTGCTCCGTCTTTGGTGGCGCTTCGCCCGGCATTAGCTTTCCTCAAAGCAACTGACTATTTGCGTCTGGGGAGGTTTCGTCCTTCCCAGACGTTACTTGTTCGCCAACGGGGCGCGGTGGCCGCAGCTGCGCCAGGAGCTGTTCCAGCGTGCTCAGACGTACCGTGGCCCGCAAGGTGTCCGCCTCGGCATGTTCCCGGCGCTGGCGCTCTTCGACCAGCTCGGTCCGCGCCGCAGCCAGTTCGGCGCGCACACCTTCCAGCGCCTGGACATCTTTGGTCCAGCGCGCCTGCAGGCCTTGGTGCTCGGCGGCCGCCAGGCGCAGCGCGTCGCGCTCGCGCTGCTGGGCGTCGGCCCGCTGGCGTGTCTGCGTCAGTTCCCGCTCTAGCCGGGTATGGCGTTCCAGCCACTGGCCGTTTTCCCGGTTGAGCTGCATCAGGTCGTGGTTCTTGGCGGTCAGCGCCTCGTTGGCCTGCCGTAGGGCAACCTGCAGTTCCTGTACCTGGTGCTCGTGCCGGCGTTGTTCCTGCTCACGCTGGTCCTTGACCGAGGTGCGGTAGTGCTCCAGGGCTTCCCTGGCGTGGTCGTGCTTCTGCTCCAGGGAGCGGGCGTGGCTTTGGTGCTCCGCCAGTCGCGCCGTGAGGCCCGCGATCCGCTCCTCCAACTGAGCCAGTTCGGTAGTGCGGCTGGCCACCTCGCTTCTGGCGGTGGCGCTCGCCTCGCATTCGGCCTGCAGTACGGTCTCGCAGCGCTGCAGCTGCGTCGTGAGTGAGTCAGTCTCTTGCCGGGCCTGCTCCAGCGTTTGGGTGCGCTCCTGGAGCTGCGCCTGGAAGCGCGCCTGGGCCTGCGCCACGACCGTGTCGGCCTCGCCGTGCAACCGCTCGGCGAGGCGGGCGACGAGGTCTTGGAGTGCGTCGCTCACGGCCATCTTCGCGCCAACGCCTTGCCCTTCCTCCTCTTCCAACTCCCTCAGATAACGGTGAATGGTGGTCTTGGAACCGGTATTGCCGAGCGCCACCCGGACCGCATCGACAGACGGATTCTTGCCCGTTGCGCGCAGGCTATCGCGGGCACGCTGCACATCGCTTTTGTACAGCCCAGACCGTGCCATCCGTCACTCCACGTATTTCGTAACGTATTACATACCATGTAATTACGTACCATTCAACACGTTAGATAAACCGGTGGCGGGTGTCGAGCTCACGCGGGATAATCTAGAATTACCCCGCCTTATGCGGAATTTTCGGCTACAGTCGCCCTGCGGCCGTACGAAACGGCGGTTCGGAGCGACGCGGTGAGCTCGGTCAAGCAGTATCTGGAAGCGGCAACTCGCGCCAACACCGAGCGCGCGTATGCAGGGGCGATCCGTCACTTCGAGGTCGAATGGGGTGGTCATCTGCCGGCGACTGCGGAGCAGGTGGCGCGCTATTTGGCCGCCTACGCCGGGCAACTCGCGCTAAACACGCTCAGGCACCGGCTCGCAGCACTGGCGCAGTGGCACCAGGTGCACGGCTTTGTCGACCCGACCCGGGCGCCGGTGGTGCGCCAAGTGCTCAAAGGCACCCAAACCCTGCACCCGAGCGTCGAAAAACGCGCCACGCCCCTGCAACTCACCCAGCTGGGCCAGGTCACGACATGGCTGGAAGACGCTGCGGCTGCGGCCCAGTCTCGCGGCGATCGCGCCGCAGAACTGCGGCACCTGCGTGATCGCGCCTTGCTGCTGCTCGGCTTCTGGCGCGGCTTCCGCGGCGATGAACTCACCCGCCTTCAGGTGAACCATCTGCGCCTGGTGCCGGGCGAAGGCATGACCTGCTTCCTGCCGCACAGCAAGAGCGATCGCCAGCACGCCGGCGCCACCTACAAGGTCCCGGCGCTGTCGCGCTGGTGCCCGGTGGCTGCCACCATGACCTGGGTTGCGGCAGCCGCCCTCCACGAGGGGCCACTGTTTCGCGCAGTCAACCAGTGGGGCGGGATTGCCGCCGCGCCACTCCACACCAACAGCCTGGTGCCGCTGCTACGGCGGATCTTCCGCGAGGCGGGGCTGAGTTCTCCCAACGACTACAGCGGCCACTCGCTGCGGCGCGGCTTTGCCAGCTGGGCCAACGCCAACGGCTGGGACGTCAAGGCGCTGATGGAGTACGTCGGCTGGCGCGACGTGCACTCGGCGATGCGTTACCTCGACGGGGCCGATCCGTTCGCCCGCCAGCGCATTGAGGCGAGCCTGTCGCCAGCCACACCACCGCTGCTGGCCCTGGCGGCGCCGGCTCTCGATCCAGTGCCGACCACGGCGGTCGAAGCGACCGTCACCCTGACGCGCTTCAACTCGCGTGTGCGCGGACTGGCCAAAGCGCATCGGCTGATCGAGCAAATCTGCCTGCAACCGCATCAGGCGCAGCGACTCAACGCCGACGGCACGCGCTACCGGTTGGCGATCGCCGCCGTTGACGAGGCGGCCTTTGAAGAAACCATCGCAATGCTGCTCGACGAGATGCACCGCATCGCCGACAACCACCAGTGCTTCCTCGCCGTCGCCTTGCGCGATGAAGCGGGCGGACGCCATTGGGACTAAGCTGAGCATGACGACGCTGCACGAAACCGCCTACCCGCGCCTCAAGCCCGATCCCACCGCCAAAGAACTCCAGGATATCTACACGCCTACTGCGGCGGAGCTGCAGTGCGTCCGGAACATCGCTACCGGCCCGGCCACACGGCTGGCCCTGCTACTGCACCTGAAGCTGTTCCAGCGCCTGGGTTATTTCACGCCCCTGATCGAGGTGCCCGAACGTATCGTGCAGCATGTCGCTCAGACGCTGAGAATGCGCCGCGTGCCCGCCGACCGGTTGGCGAGCTACGACACCTCCGGCGCCAAACGCGGGCATCTAGCCCAACTGCGGGCGTTCCTCAACGTCTGTCCGCTCGATGCGGCTGGGCGAGACTGGCTCGGCACCGTGGCTGAAACGGCTGCGCAGACCAAGCACATCGTGCCCGATATCGTGAACGTGATGCTTGAAGAGCTGGTGCATCACCGCTTTGAGTTGCCGGCCTTCAGCACGCTCGAACGCATCGCGATCGCCGCCCGCGAACGTGTCCACGATGCGCACTACCGCCAGATCGCCGATGCGTTGTCACCGACCATGCGGACGCTGATCGATAACCTGCTGCTGACACCACCAGGCAGCCACCACAGTGATTGGCACACGCTCAAGCGCGAGCCCAAACGCCCAACCAACAAGGAAGTGCGCCATTACCTGCGGCACATCCAGCGCCTGCGCATCCTGGCCGAGCAGCTGCCGCCGATCGATGTCTCGGTGCCCAAGCTCAAGCAATTCCGGGCGATGGCCCGCGCACTTGATGCCGCCGAGTTGGCCGAACTGGTCCCGATCAAGCGCTATGCGCTGGCCGCGATCTTCATCCGCTCCCAGTATCGCAAGACGCTCGACGATGCGGCCGACCTGTTCATCCGCCTGATCCAGAACCTGGAGAACACCGCGCAGCAAAAGCTGATCGCTTATCAGCTCGAACACAGCAAACGGGCCGATGCCCTGATCGGCCAGCTCCGGGAGATCCTGCAGGCCTATCAGGTCGAGGGCACAGACACCGAGCGTGTGGGCGCGATCGCGGGCGTGCTGGTCGCCGACATCGCTCTGCTGACGGCTGAGTGCGACGAGCACATGGCCTACGCCGGCCGCAATTATCTGCCATTCCTGCTGGCACCCTATGGGACGTTGCGTCCGCTGCTGTTCAACTGCCTGGAAATCATGGGCCTGCGTGCCGCCAGCCAGGACCCCAGCATGGAGCGCATGATCGGCGCTGTCCTGGCGCTGCGCAGTCAGCGCCGCGAGACGATCGACGCCGCTAGCCTGGGCGTGGCCACAACCGACCTGACGTGGTTATCGTCAGCCTGGCGCAAGCATGTGATGCCCAAAGCCTTGGCCGCCGCCAGCCCCGGCTGGATCCATCGCAAGTACTTCGAACTGGCGGTGCTCGCGCAGATCAAGGACGAACTCAAATCCGGCGACCTGTACATCCCGCACGGCGAGCGTTACGACGACTACCGCGAGCAACTGGTCGACGAGGCGACACTCGCGCAGGAACTGGACGCCTACGGCGAGGTCTCGGGCGTCGCCACCGACGCGGCTGACTTCGTGCAGGGTCTGCGCACCGAACTGACGACATTGGCCGATGCCGTGGACGCTCGGTTCTCGGACAACCTGCACGCCAGCATGGTCGACGGGCGGCTGGTGCTCAAGCGCCTGCAGGGCGCACAGGTGACCCAGGCGATCGCCACAGTGGACAGCGCGATCACCGACCGGCTGCCGCCGACCAGCATCGTCGATGTCCTGGTCGACACCACCCGCTGGCTGGACCTGCACGTGCACTTCCGCCCGATCGCCGGCACCGACGCGCGAGTCGACGATCTGCTACGGCGCGTGATCACCACCCTGTTCTGCTACGGCTGCAATCTGGGGCCGACCCAGACCGCGCGTTCGGTCAAGGGCTTCAGCCGGCGCCAGATCTCGTGGTTGAACTTGAAGTACGTCACCGATGAAACGCTCGACAAGGCGATCGTCCAGGTGATCAACATGTACAACAAATTCGAGTTACCCGGCTACTGGGGCAGTGGCAAGAGCGCCTCGGCCGACGGCACGAAGTGGAGCGTGTACGAGCAGAACCTACTGTCGGAATACCACATTCGCTACGGCGGCTATGGTGGCATCGGTTACTATCATGTGTCCGACAAGTACATCGCGTTGTTCAGCCACTTCATCCCGTGTGGCATACACGAAGCGGTCTACATCCTCGACGGGATGCTGGCCAACCGGTCCGACATCCAGCCCGACACCGTACACGGCGACACCCAGGCGCAGAGCTTCCCGGTATTCGGGCTGGCGCATCTGCTGGGCATCAACCTCATGCCGCGCATCCGCAACATCAAGGACCTGGTGTTCTCGCGGCCGGAGCCAGGTCGGACCTACGAGAATATCCAGGCGCTGTTTGGGGACAGCCTCGACTGGACACTCATCGAGACCCACGTGCACGACATGCTGCGGGTCGCCATCTCGATCAAACTGGGCAAGATCACCGCTTCCACCATCCTGCGCCGGCTCGGCACCTACAGCCGCAAGAACAAGCTGTACTGGGCATTTCGCGAACTGGGCAAGGCGGTACGCACACTGTTCCTGTTGCGCTACATCGACGATGTCGAAGTGCGCAAGACCATCCACGCCGCCACCAACAAGAGCGAGGAGTTCAACGGCTTCGTCAAATGGGCCTTCTTCGGCGGTGAAGGGATCATTGCCGAGAACGTCCAGCACGAACAGCGCAAGATCGTGCGTTACAACCAGTTGGTGGCCAACCTGGTCATCCTGCACAACGTGGAGCAGATGACCCGCGTGCTGGCCGAGCTGCGGGACGAGGGCTCAAACATCAGCCCGGAAGTGCTGGCCGGCCTGTCGCCGTATCGGACCAGCCATATCAACCGGTTCGGTGACTACACCTTGGACCTCAAGCGGCAGGTCGAGCCAATCGATTTTTCGCGGAGAATTCTTGCGGCGACAACGCGTTAGGACGCAATCAGCTTTTTTTTACCGGGCGAATTCCTGCTTGCCCATCGCGGTCAAAAACGCATAGCTGCAATAATTACATCCTGGGAACAGGAGGACTAGAGTGGCCGCCCAACCACCACCTCGGGTATCTCATGATCATGGCTTCGCGCCTTTTGCGTTTAACGCTCGGTGTCAGCGTCTGTGTGGCCGCAACCAGCGTAGCAGCGCAAGCCATCGCTCCCGAAACAACCGCATCCTCCGCAACCGACGCCGGTGGGCAACAGCAGGATCCCGCACCCACTGCGAGCTTCGAACAGTGGCTGGCAGACTTCCGCCAACGTGCGCTTGCCGCCGGCATTGGAACCACCACGCTGGATAACGCATTGGCTGGTGTCACACCCGATCCATCGGTGCATGAACTGGATCAGCGGCAACCCGAATTTACCCAGCATCTGTGGGACTATCTCAACGCGCGTGTCACACCTTCGGCCATCCAGGAAGGACAGCAGCTGCTGATCAGCCAGCACGCCCTCTTCGAGAAGTTGCGGCAGCACTACGGTGTGGATCCGGGCATTCTGACCGCCATCTGGAGCATGGAAAGCGGGTACGGGAAGCAGATCGGGGACTTTTATGTAATTCGCTCCCTGGCGACACTGGCCCATGAGGGACGGCGCACCACGTATGGCAACACGCAGCTGCTTGCGGCCCTGCAGATCCTGCAGACGGAAAAAAGCATTGATCGCTCGCAACTGGTGGGTTCGTGGGCCGGCGCCATGGGACAGACGCAATTCATTCCGAGCACCTATCGCGACTACGCCGTCGACGAGGATGGCGACCAGAAGCGGGATGTCTGGAATTCCAAGGCGGACGCTTTGGGCTCTGCGGCGAATTATCTCAAGCAGAACAATTGGACCAGCGCTGTTCCCTGGGGCCAGGAAGTCCAGCTGTCAGCCGGCTTCGACTACGCGCAAGCCGACCTGACGATCAAGAAGACCGTCACCGAATGGCAGCGCCTGGGCGTGGCGCCCCGCAAGCCGATTGCGCCCGCACTGGCTCAGCAGTTGGCATCGGTGTTGTTGCCCACCGGATACCGCGGCCCGGCCTTCCTAGTGTTCGATAACTTCCGCAGCATTCTGCGCTACAACAATTCCACCGCCTATGCCCTGGCGGTCGGCTTGCTGGCAGACGGCTATGCGGGCAGGGCCGGGGTCGAGCAACCCTGGCCCAAAGACGATCCGCCGCTCAATAGCACGGCCCAGATCACCGAGCTGCAGCAGAGGCTGACCGACAAGGGATTCGACGTGGGCGGCATCGACGGTGTGCTGGGGGCGCAAACTCGCCAGGGAATCCGTGCATTCCAGCGTATCCAGCAATTGCCGCAGGACGGTTACGCCAGTACGTCGCTGCTGGCCCGTCTGCGGGCCGCCTGATCGGGGATGTACGTCGGAGGCTGCAATTCTTCACCCACTTACAAGTACTGCAAGGCCATCAATAATGGTGCGGGAATCTCAAAAATGGGTTGCACTATCTCAACGACAAACAACGCCCCGCACTCGCCGCGCCAAGAGGACGCGCCTCCCCTTCCGCCGCAGACGCGGCAATCCTTTGTGGGGGTTGTAAATGGGCTGTTGAGCGATTTGCCCAAGCGTCGGCGTCGTGGTGGGTCGCTCTCCGATCCTGATATCTCCCTCGCCGGCTACTTGCTGAGCAAAGCCGTCATCGGGGATCCGGTCGAGCCCCAGGACATCCCTCGGCTGCACAAGGCGAACAACACGGTGCAGGAGACACGGGCGCGCTTCCCATACGGACGCGGCAACGTCGCCACCGACATTGCCGTCAGCGATCACGCATCCAGTCAACATGCGCAGGCCGCACATGATGTGTTTGTCGATCTGGTGCGCGGCGCGGCGCCGGCGTCAATGCTCACGAATCCGACGCTGGGGCATGCGATCGTATCTGAATTCGTCCAGGGCGGTCATTGCGCCGGATATGCTGCCGTAGCAACCATGCGACATGTACAGAAGCTTCAGCCAGAAGAAAGCGTCCACTATGTCCAGCACAACCATCAGGGCCATGACTGGGCTGAGTCGCGCGTGCCGGACGGACATCACAAGACCATCGTCCTAGACCCTTGGGCCCAAGGACCGGCGGTGTTTGCGTCCGACAGCAGATTTGCGGCAAATGCTCAACACACCCAAGAACGCTTGGCCTTGAATGCCAAGGACGGAGATGATATTGCCGCCAAGACGGCCGCAGGTGCGCAGTATCTTCTGGAAAACTGCCTCCCCCTGACTGAAACACACCTCAAGAGACTGAAAGCCCAGGAGTTCCATTGCGCGCCTGAGGAAGTCTGGCAACCGCAACCTGTGGTAAGCGATGCGTTTCTTAGAAGGGTTCGGCAAAGTCTGGCTACATTGACCAACTCTTCAGAGCTTGGCTTGTCGCGGGCAGAGCAGAGCAGCAAGGCTTTGAAGAAGATGTCCATCAAATCGGCATGCGCACTGGGTTTCGGCAAGAAAGCAGCAAGCGCAGCTGCCGAAGGCATTGCCGCTGCCGCATATCAGCTGGGCGAGCAGAGCCAGTAACCGGTGATGGACCCAACCATGCGGGTGGGTCACATCAGTCCAAGACTCTAAACCCAGCCAGTACTCAGGGAGGGGGACGTCGAGCTAAGCATTTTTCACAAACTCCTGCCGGCACTTTT
The DNA here is from genome assembly GCF_041475775.2 of Xanthomonas sp. NCPPB 2586. Classification (NCBI taxonomy): domain Bacteria; kingdom Pseudomonadati; phylum Pseudomonadota; class Gammaproteobacteria; order Lysobacterales; family Lysobacteraceae; genus Xanthomonas; species Xanthomonas sp. NCPPB 2586. The sequence goes on from NZ_JCAQOF010000002.1 coordinate 20,042, forward strand.
GAGCGCAATCTATTCATTACCGGGCTTGGGCGCGATCAGTTCCTTCTGCTCAGGTAGCGGACCGGGACGGAAGCGCCCTCCCGCTCGCGCTTGCGACACGGCAAACTGCACATCATCTTCAGTATCGGACTGACTCCTAATCGAGCTTTGCCTCTTCAATCCTTGCAATACACCCTGTGTCTCCCGATGAGTCGCCGACTCTTGCGTCGCTTGCTCATTCGTGGTCCGACCAGCGTGTTGCTCGACAACATATTCGCTCGCCTTCCCACTGGCACCTGTGACGTTGAAGCATCCCATATAAGAACTCCTACTTGAGAGTGCGGGCTGCTAACTTCTCACGAAATGCGTAAACCTGCTTTCGCCAAGCGAGAAACTGTTTGGACTAGCGAAACTGTGCCTAGTGATCGGGCGCAGCTGAAAACTAAACAACGTGCCTGGACCTCGTGGGTAAATGTGCTGCCGTGTGTAAACACCACGTTATTCAGTGGAATGTGGATCCGGGAGATGTGGGGAGGTCGGTGTGCGAGGCTGCTATGGGGTCGATGCCGCCGCAGGCGTCATGATCGGCGGGGCCACGTCCACGACCAGTACGGCCACGCGCTAAAGGAGGCTACCCACCGCGTCGAGTCGGTCAAATTTCAATTCAGCGCGAGGCCTATGCAGAGGGGCAGTAGAACTTCTCGAAAACCCTTTTCCGACAAAAAGTTAGCTCATTTTTGGCTGTTTTTTACACGAATCCCTGCCGACCCTCTTGTTCAGTTGCCGAACCCAGGGTTGACCATCGCGGCTCGGGCTCCACTTGAACCCGTAACGCTTGAGCAGCGTGCGCGCCGCCTGGTCCGGCTTGGCGTCGAAAAGGAACATCACCCGGTTTTCCGCTACGTCCTCGCGGTACGTGAAACCGTCCCCACGCCGCTCCACGTCAGCCGAGGCCTTGCGCTTCTCCAGCTCATCGATGCGCAACCGCACCCGTCGCATGTTCGCGGTGTTGTTGCTGAGCGCGTAGCTCGGGAAGCCGACGCGGCCGCAGAAATCCGGCTTCAGAATGTCGGCGGCCACCGCAGCCGTGAACCCCTGGGAGATCAATGCGGCTTCGCGTTCCTCCGGCGTCTTCTTCGTCCGAATGACCTTGTTCGCGGCCTTCATCTGCTCCTGTGATGCTTCCATCGCTTCCAGCCCCTTGCGCAGCTTGGCGACCGCATCCGGGTCATCGCTGGAGATCCCCCCCGTTCCGACTGCCGCCGCCTTGCTCGCGTAGTGCTGGGCGTTGTCCATCTCGGCGAACGCCTTGCCGAACGTCTTGTGTATGCGCTCGCGATAATTACGGTCCCGGCTTTCGCTGTGATGCCCAACGAGGATGGGCTGGCCGAAGGGGATCGCACCGGCCATCGAACGGGCTTTCTTGTGCAGGCTGTCGGCGTTCTTGTTCGCTTCCTGGGCACGGGTCAGCAGGCGTTCACGGCGGGCTTCCAACTTGGCTTCATAGCTGTTCATCGGGGTCTTTTCTTCGGTGTGGTCGATCTGATTGCTGTTGCTGTCACACATTGCTTTGCTAGATGCAGGAGCCGGCTCTTGATCTTGTGTATCGCGCTTCAGCGCGGGCGTGTTTAGGTTCATCGGGACGCTCCTTTTGCTGTTGTGGGGGGAGTTGACCATTGCTTCGCTGAGTGCCTTTCGCCGTGTTGCCCGTAGGTCGGCCGGGTCAAGCGGGTGTCCAGGGAGAGACGGGAAGCCGCAGCCCGAAGCGCAGCGCAGGGACCGGGTGAGCGGATCAGCGAAGCGGTGCCCTGGATGGCCGCGCAGCGCCCGGACTACCGTTCAGGGCAGGCGAAAGGGTCTCAGCGATGCAGCACGCCACCGGCGACGCGTGGGAGCGGTCCCGTGGACCGTGAGCGCGTCGCGTCAGCGACGTGCAGATGGAGCCGTTCCGGCGAGCCGCAGGCGCGGTTCTGCGGCCGTGTGCGGCCGTCGCTGGTGATCGCGGTGGTGATCGAGCTGGTGGCCGTTCTGCAGGGCAGGGCGGCCGCACTGGCCGGCGTGCGATCGGCACGCTGAAACTGTCTTGCGCGCGTGCGAGAGGACGCCCGCCCCCAGCTTGCCCACCGCTTCCCCCGGACCCTCCGATAGGGACGTCTCCGGGCTCCGGGGCGGCGCCATCAAAAGCGGGTTTGCAGTGGGGAGGTGAGGGTGGTTCCCTGCCGGCGGCGGGAGCGTTGCTCTCGGCGCTGAAGCCGCGCGTGTGCGGGTGAGGCGTTGTCGGGGTTCAGCCGACATACGTGTAAAAATGACTCGCAGAATCCGATTTCTTTTGTGAAAACATGAAGTTGCCAGATAAAACGGCGCTTCCATCGGCTCATCCACTACCTCGTCCCTTTCGGAGGGTCGGCAGGGATTCGTGTAAAAAAACAGCCAAAAGTGAGCTAACTCGCTGTCAGTATGCGCGACATGCTGCCACGACTTGCCACGGCCATGATGCAATCCACATCATGTCCAGAGCCGGTTTTGCGTGCAGCGAGCAATTTTCAAGGCTGAGCGTCAGGGCTAATCAGGTCACGGAAAGTCCTGCTCCAATCGTCAATTCCCGTGACCTTGCACGCAGTGAGCGGCCCATACACGCTTGACGGTGGTGACGCTCACGCCTGTCATTCTCAGAAGACGACTGCACGGAATGTCAGGAGTCGGCTGCCCTAGTGGATTGCAGCGCGGCGTATAGAGGGTCGGCAGGGAGTCGTGTAAAGAACAGCCAAAAGTGAGCTAACTCGCTGTCAGCAAAAGGTCTTTTACACGACTCCCTGCCGACCCTCTATGTCGGCTGAACCCCGATTCCGGCTTACATCCCAAGTCAGCGCTTGCATAAAGAGCAGGGCGACTGCTGACCTACATCGGCAGGCAGTCGCCCCGCATTGCGTTCGCGTCAGTCAGCTCACGGATTGCTGGGAGAGCGCGGCACACCTGCAGGCGCAGCATCAGGCGCACCGATCAGCAGGCGCACGACCGGCGTTCCCAGACCGACCGTATAGTTATAGGTGCCCGGCAACGGTATGTCATTGTTGACTACACCATTGTTGCCAGGAATACCGCGATGAAATGCCTGCGGGAAATTCGCCGCCAACCGGTACAAGTAGTCGTTGAGATTGCCTTGGCGGCCCTGCTTTTCCACTAGCAGCGCGGCCACACTCGCGAACTCCGGCGCAGCCACGCTAGTGCCAATATTCGTATAGAACGTGCCCTTGAAGACCGCCAGAACCGAACTGGAAAACGGCGACCTGCCTTCCTTGCACGGCTGTATCGCGTCGTTGGGGCAACCTCCAACCAGCATCCCGACATCGGGCAATGCCCGCATCGAACTGCGGGTGCCGCCCAGCGCCCGCAGTTGATAAGCAGGGCGCTGGAACAGGGTACTCACTCCGCCACCGGAACCCCAATAGCCGCCGGACAGCAGCGCGCCAACACCAAACCTATCTCTAGCCACCATCGGATCGGCATAGGCGCTCTCGGAGAGATAGCTGGAATCCAGCGACCCCTTGTTGTGGCGGGTACGCAGATTGCCGCCGCCGACCGCAGTGACATACGGATCGGCCGCAGGATGCTCGACGCCTGCCACATACTTTCCGTCTTTGCCGTCGACAGCGTACTGCATGTCCGGACACGCGAGCCCGCCACTGTCGCCGCTTGAGGCGATGAAGCTCATTCCTTGAGCGTTGCCCTGCTTGAAGATCGCATTCATCGTGCGAAGAGGTGCGGTGTAGTCGGTCCCGCCGTTATACGCTTTGGTGGACAACAGCTCACAGCCGCCGAACGATGAACTGACCACGTCGGCTTCATTATCCTGGACGATCTGCCGATAGCCAGCGATGAGCGATGCATCGCTCAATTCGGGAATCACGTATAGCAACACATGCGCGCCGGGCGCACCGGCCAGCGCCATCTGCACATCGAGCGCAGCTTCACTCGCTTCGTCTTCGTTGTCGTCGCGGACGCCCGGCTTGGCACCGGCGACATACCGGCGTGCGTACAACTTTGGATTGACGTGGCCGTCGGCATAGCGGCTGAATTTCTCGGCGTTGAACATTGCGTCCACATCCGAGTCAAGCACGTCGCTGGAAATCAGGATCGCAATCGTGGTGCCGGTCCCATCCAGGCGACGCTGCTTGCCGGGCGGACCGATCATGCTCTGGTAGGACGGATAACCATAGGCCTGCTTGAGATCGTTGTAGGAATAGTAGCCCTCTTGACCGCGACGGTTTTGCGGGTCGACCTGCCGCAGCCGCGTCGAGTGCACATGGTAGGACTGCACTCCGCCAGTCAGGCCGGTGACCACCGCACCACTGTCGCGCAACGCCGCCGGCAGCTGCAGGGGGCTCGCAGCGGCGAGCTTGGCGTGTCCGCTTGCAGACAAATTCGCCTCCAATGGCGTGGAAAACATCCTTTCGACCATGTCGGCACCGGCGCTCACTTGCAAGGTGGCACCCTGCTGGACGACCGACATGTGCGCGTCCTGCAAGGCCGACCGCACGCGATCGACCTGCTTGGAGTCGGGCCCGAAACGACGTGCGAACTCGTTAGGCGATAGCCAATGATGGAAATGTGGCGATACCGGGTCTTGCATCTCCGCCAGCAATGCGTCCAGCTCGGCCTGATCGCGCAACGGCAGGTGCACATCGAAGTGGACGGGTGCGGCACGTAGTGTGGCGGTCGTCGCGGCAAAGGTGGTTTGGGGAGCGGCATAGACGTTACCGAACGCGCACAAGGACACAAACAGGGCAGTGGCTAGCACGGACCGGCTGCGGATGCGATCAATCATGGGGTGTCTCCAAAGATACAGAAGTAGGGCGAGGCCGCAAGCGCATCGCAGATGACAGGTAAACATGTACGCACATCAACACCGGCCTGCGCTCTGGCCGCGTAAATGATCAGTTCTATTGCGCACTGAACATCCTCGAATTGCGTTGATCGGGGGCGATGCGGATGACTCAAACAACACCGACAAGACGCATGGAGGATGTGTCTGATCCTGCGTTGCGCATGCAACGTCGATCTGCAGACCATACGTCATGAAAGCGAGCAGTCGCATCAACGCCTTTATACGTGCGGATGGAGTGCGAAAGAGCGCCGGGGCTGCAAAAACGCGCGGCGCGAAATGCTTGATTCGCATACAGGCATAGCGCTTCGCGGCTTGATTGCCTTGTGCAACCTCACCTCGGATGGAGAGAGTCAATCGCGAGCGATGCCATGTTCTGCAGCTGGAAACCAACAGGCATCCTGATTAGCCCTGAACTCTCAGCTGGCCTTTTCGAGGGTCGGCAGGGATTCGTTTGAAAAACCTCTACTGACAGCGAGTTAGCTCACTTTTGGCTGTTTTTTACACGAATCCCTGCCGACCCTCTTGTCCGAAAGGATCCGCGACCCGGGCAACATCGCTTGGAGCTTTGGAGCGGGGCCGAGCGGCTTGCACGGGTATCCACACTTTCCAAGACCTTGGTGGGTGGCCGCACGACGTGCCCCTGCGGTTCTGCGCCGGAGCGGGATGTCTACGACGTCCCCCCGCCCTGAGTAGCGGCCTGGTTTAGAGTCCGGGGTTGATGATATCGGTGTTTGCCAGATGTTGGGCATAAGCAGCCGGCGTCATGCCGCCGATTGCTTTCTTGGGTCGGTCCTCGTTGTATTCGCGTCGCCAGCGTTCGATTTCGGTGTGCGCGTGCAGTAACGTCGGGAACCAATGCTCGTTGAGGCATTCGTCGCGCAGTCGGCCGTTGAAGGATTCGACGTAGGCGTTCTGGTTCGGTTTGCCTGGCTGGATGAGCCGTAGTTGCACATTACGGGCATGCGACCAGGCGACCATCGCCTTACCGCAAAACTCCTTGCCGTTGTCAGTGCGGATCACCTTCGGCAAACCGCGACGGTGCGCCAGTCGGTCCAGCACGCGCGTCACCCCGTGGCCCGAGATCGCGCGCTCCACCTCGATGGCGACCGCTTCGTGGGTTGCATCGTCCACGATCACCAGACACTTGATCACCCGGCCTTCGGCGGTGCGGTCGAACACGAAGTCCATCGACCACACCTGGTTGGCCTGCGATGGCCGCAGCAGCGGTTGACGCTCGCCTATTGGGACCTTCTTGCGCTTGCGGCGGTGACCTGCCCCCATCGTCCGTACCAGTGATTACTGATAAAGCCCGGGGTTGAAGGGTACTGCGTTGTTGGCTTGTTGTGTACGGTAGTTGGCGGCGAACTGTGCCGGCGGGATGCGACCACAACTGCTGTGCGGCCTGATCTGGTTGTAGTGGCGTCGCCAGTCTGCGATCACGTCCCGGGCTTGTGCCAACGAGGTGAACCAGTGCTCGTTGAGGCACTCGTCGCGGAACTTGCCGTTGAAGCTTTCGATGTAGGCGTTCTGCGTGGGGGCACCCGGCTCGATCAGGATGTGCTCAATGCCATGTTGCTGCGTCCAGGCAATGAAGGCGCGACTGGTGAACTCGGGGCCATTGTCGGTGCGGACCGCGCGTGGATAGCCACGGAAACACGCCGCCTGATCGAGCAGGCGCACTACGTAAGCCCCGCTGATGCCGTGATCCACGGCAATGTCCACGCTCTCGCGAGTGAAGTCGTCGACCACGGTCAGGCACTTGATGCGGCGTGCGTTGGCCAGCGCATCGAACACGAAGTCCATGCTCCAGGTGTCGTTCGGCATGGAGGACGCCAGCAGTTTCTGCCGCTCACCCACCGGACGCTTGGCCTTGCGCCGTTTGCGCACCTTCAGCTCGGCTTCCTCGTACAGGCGATAAATCTTTTTGTGATTCACGGATGGAAACTCCGGGCGCAACAAATCATGCAGTCGGCGATAGCCGAAGCGGCGGTGGGTCTGGGCCAGCTCGACCAGCCGCGCCGACAGCGCCTGCGTGGCTGGCGTCGGCACGGGTGCGTGGCGGAAAGCATCGCGGGACAGCCCCGCAAGGCGGCAAGCCCGGCGCTCGCTCAACGGGGTGTGTTCGAGCATTCGTCGGATTGCCTCGCGCTTGCGTTGCGGGGCTAGCGTTTTACCCCGAAGCCAACCTTCAGCGCTTCGATGTCCAGGTGCGCCTCGGCCAGCAACTTCTTCAATCGAGTGTTCTGGACCTCCAGTTCTTTCAGCCGCTTGGCCTCGTCGGCCTCCATTCCCCCGTACTTGGCCCGCCACTGATAAAAGCTGGCCGGGCTGAAACCATGCCGACGGCACAACTCTGCCACGGCCATGCCCGCGTCGGCCTGTTTGATAAACCCGATGATCTGCTCGGTGCTGAATCTGCTCTTCTTCATGTCCGTCCTCTTGGGTTCACGGACTTTATAGCTTCAGCTGGTACGGCTCAGTGGGGGCAGGTCAGCGGCGCACTTGCAGCTGCTGCTCGCGGTACAACCGCTCCACACGCTTGTAGTTCACGATGCGCCCTTCTTGCCGCAATTTGAGATAGATCATCCCCACGCCATAGCGGCGATGGCGATGCGCCAACGCACAGATGCGTTCGCGCAGTTCGCCATTGCGATCTTCGCGCGGGCAATACCGCAGTGCACTGGCGCTCATGCCTATCACTGCCAACGCACGACGCTCGCTGGCACCACGCCCGATCCATTCGCGCACCAGCGTACGACGCGCCGGTGCGCTTACCACTTTTTTCGCAGTGCATCCTTGATCAGGTCGTTCTCGAACAACTGCTCGGCCAGCAACTTCTTCAGCCGCGCGTTCTCGGACTCTAGGTCCTTGAGCCGCTTGGCATCGGGCACGCTCATCCCACCGAACTTGCTGCGCCACAGGTAGTACGAGGCCTCGCTGAAGCCATGCCGCCGGCACAGGTCCTTGATGGCGACGCCGCTTTCGGCTTCGCGCAGAAAGCCGATGACCTGCTCGTCAGTAAAACGTTTCTTCACGTCCAATCTCCTCGGGGTAGGGAATTGGACTCCAAACTGAGGCGCTACTCAAAATTGGGGGGACGTCGGGTCAAATAAACTCGTTCAGCGAGCTTTGGAACTGCGCCACTGAGTGGCGGCTGGGCAGGCTTTCCTATAACGCTCCTGGCAGAGAAGCTTTCGCAACGCAAAGAGAGGCTGGATCAGTATTTAACACGAAGTTGGATATGCAGTATGCCTCTATAATTCCTATGATTATTAGCAATAGCAAATCAAAGAGAAAGCGATATGGCGGCCCCTATCTGAGCGGAATTGAGTGCAAGGTGTACAAGCAAAAAGGCAAAATACACGGGCAGGAAATTCCATTGAATGAGCTTTGGGCCGCTATCGACCAAAGACAGGTGGCCGTTAAATTACAGGAGTTTTATAATCAAGATGTAGATTTTGAGGTGCTTGAAGACACGCTGCAAAGGAATCATCCTAACAACATAGTCCACACTGATGCACGATATTTGAGTGTTATCAAGGGGCATCTTGAGCAATTGTTCAATCAGGCAAAGTCTCCTCTTAGAAAGCGAGAAGCTTTGGATTTAATCGCGCGCATTCATTGGTGGGCGGCCAGTGCGGCCCCAGACATGCGAGGCAGCGCGGCAAAAGCTGAATTCGCGGCAAGAGCCCTGGCAAATGCTCATGGAATCGAGTTCCCTCCGTTCAGGGATGGAATAGTCCCTGATATCGAAGCAATGCTGAGTTCTGAGAAAAATTTTGTTGAAAGGTATTCTAGCTTCATGGAACGCCGCCCAAGTTAGCCTGCCTGTCGTTTTCAGAAGGTGAATGCACGAAATTTCAGGAGTGGGCTTCACGGACCAGATATTGAACTGTTACCGACCCTCAGCTAATTTTCTGCGCGGAAAACTCGGAAGCGGAAACCGCCGCTCACGTTCGAAGGAAGGCCAAGCCTGCGCCAGTTCCCGCTCCAGCCGGGTCTGGCGTTCCGGCCACTGGCCATTGTCGCGGTTGAGCTGCATCAGGTCGTGGTTCTTGGCGGTCAGCGCCTCGTTGGCCTGCCGCAGGGCGACCTGCAACTCCTGTACTTGATGCGCATGCCGGCGCTGCTCCTGCTCGCGCTGGTCTCGGACGGAGATCCGGTAGTGCTCAAGGGCTTCCCTGGCATGCTCGTGCTTCTGCTCCAGCGACTGGGCATGACGTTCGTGAGGGTCGGCAGGAAGTTGTGAAAAACTTCTGTGCTGACAGCGAGTTAGCTCACTTTTGGCTGTTTTTTACACAAATCCCTGCCGCCCCTCTATGAGACTGAACTGGCATTGGCAGGGTAGTTTTGGTGCGCCAAAATATCCGCTAACTCACTGATGCAGTAGATGAAATCCGATCTTGTGAGCTATTTTTACACGTATGTCGGCTGAACCCCAAAAACAGCCAAAAGTGGGCTAACTCGCTGTCAGTAAAGGTTACTTACACCAATCCCTGCCGACGCTCAGGTAGTCACCGACTGAGCCTCACTGAGGCAATAGCTCCATCAACCATGCGAGCTCCTCTTCGTTGAATGCCGGGAAATCATCCGCTGTCCCTGCGAAGGGGTCCGCATCTTGTTCCCAAACCACGGTGCTGGACGCTACCAGGTCGGCATCCATGGGCGTACCAGGATCCAGGAGGCCGCCGATCCTGGTACGCGGGCGTTTTACACCCCAGCTGAGGAGGGGCAAATGCAACGCATCGCGCTGTTCGGGAACGAGCACCTCGACAGCTTGCTGTGCGGAGGAGCCGGTGACAGAACGATCCGATCGGGACCGTTTGCGGCGGCTGCTTGCCAGCGCCTGGCCTGCCTGGTCCATTGGGCTGGGCGCATCCAGCTCACGCTCCAGCGAATCGGCGAATGCATGCAAAGACTCCTGGTCCGGCGTTTGAGCCGAAGCAGAGGACGGTTTCGCCCTTTTCATCCCTGATGCTTGGAGCATACGGTGCCAACGCTGCGAGGCTGGGGGGAGCGTTCCACTGCGGGCTTCGAGTTCGGTGACGCCCACCCTGCGAAATAGCTGTAACAACCCGTGCCTGCTCATCCCGAACTGCGTCATGGCTTCATCAAATGCTTGCGCTGGATGGGAGTGGCACTGGAAAAAACCCAGCACGCGAACAACTTGCGTGTGGTCGGCAACGCGATGGGATGTGCGTTCGGGAATACGGCTATTGGCTCTTCTGATCAATGTCAGCGCATTCGGCAATCCGTCTTTCACTGCATTCAGCGCAGAGCGTCCGCCGATGCAGGCCAAGGCGACGAGGCGGTCGTTGGTCAACGCGGCCAACGCCGGATCAGGGCGAGATAACTGTGCAAAAATGCTCTCCAGCGCCTGCTTGCCGCCGCCATTGCTGGCGATGGCCACCACCTGCTCCGGGGTCAGGTCATGGGGGACCTGGCACAGCACCGGCAACAGCCGCTGCACCGTCTCCAGCGCCTGCTTGCCGCCATCGTGGCTGGCGATGGCCACCACCTGCTCCGGGGTCAGGTCATGGGGGGCCTGGCACAGCACCGGCAACAGCCGCTGCACCGTCTC